>NZ_JIAF01000002.1 GCF_000688375.1 Prevotella sp. HUN102
TCCTAAATCGTATTTTGAAATATATGAATAGTGTTATTAACAATACTCTTCATATAAAGCAACCCAAGTGCTCCAGTCTTTTTCAGAGGCACCGTCTTCACGATAAAGAGCAGCAAGTGCTTGTACAGCCTTGCAAAGTTCTTTATTTTCACCACCAAAGATGTTTTCTAATTCTTCAATTTTTAATTTTCCATGTTTTTGTTGTTTATTAATGTTAAAAAAAGTCTGCCAATAACGTCCTTAACCGGTTTGGGGACTTCTTGCCTTTAAAGAGGTTAGACCTTGCCCTCTATATAGATAACAAATTAAAAGGTTAGCTACTTCTTTGTCCTTGATATCTATTATTTTATTCTCATCTACTATGTTTGATATACATTAGGTAATATATCAGCTATTTTACATTCATCGAGCAATTATATAATTGTAGATAAACACAGAAGATTGCTACAAAGGTAAAGAATAATAAATAAAATGCCAAAGAAAATGAGTACACTTAGTATACAGCAGTATAAAAAGTTTGTATATCGTTGGTTATAAGAGGTTTATGGATAACTGTTTACTCAGTACACAGCAGGCTAAATGCTTCTGATACGCTTGTCCAATCCATTTGTTCCCTCGGTGTTGAATAGTTTTTTATTGAGTGTGCGGCGCAAATTCGTTACGCGCTGCTTGGTTATATTCAGCATATCACTTGGAATAGAATAGTCTCTGCATCATCCTTTCCAACACAGTCCTGTTGGATATGAGTATGCTTGCCGTGCCTGCCATCCCCTTCTTCATCCTGTACTTCTCTGCTCGGATGGCGATAGTTGCTGTAAAGATGTTTCCATTCTTTCTCATCTTGGGCGTCGTGTCGGTGCTCACAATCTCTCCCTTCTTTGTATCCGAAGTCTTCAGCATTGTATCCCTCGAATGCCACGCTTGCTTTCATCCCCGGCTTTATGTCGTTCACATACCGGTAGGGGACAGACAGAATCGCCTGATTCTCGTCCAATGCCACGATACTGGCATTGACGGTTTCGGGCCATGGCAGGGTAGAGATTGCCGCAAGCAGCCCTATTACCGTCAGCGCGATGCAGAGGATGCCATATCTCACTACTGTTGGGGGAATCTCTCCTATGATATTCCTTACCTTTTCACTTCTCAGTTCAATCTTGTCGTTCTTTTCCATATTGCTTTTAGTTTCCCAGTTCCAACTGATTCTTCACAAGGGCGTAGTATGTGCCACGCTTTTTCGTAAGCTCTTCGTGATTGCCGGTCTCTACCACCTTTCCTTTGTCCAGCACCACTATTTGTCTGGCATTCCTGACAGTACTGAGCCTATGCGCCACGATTACGACGGTTTTTCCTTTGTAAAATGCGTCAAGGTTCTGCACTATTCTCCTCTCATTGTTGGCATCGAGGGAATTTGTGGCTTCATTGAGGAAGATATAGGTCGGATTCTTGTAGACGGCTCTGGCAATGAGTATGCGCTGCTTCTGTCCCTGACTTAGCCCCACACCATATCTACCGATTTTGGTATTGTACTTCAGGGGCAGGTTCATAACGTATTCATCGATGCACTTGCCTAATAAATCATTCTTTTATCTTAAAATTTATATTTCATAAAATTACTGATACACAATATAAATCCCACCCATAGTATTTGGATGAAATTCGTGCTTAGGCTACAAGAAGAATAAGAGGTAATATAAAAGAGGTAAGGATTTTGTATATAGTTTTGAAGTTCGAACAAAAAGAAGCTCTTATAAGCAGCTCCTCTAAAATTGGCTTTAAAGAGTTATCATCAATCCCGACAACAGTACATTTGGAAGCCACGCCGATGACCGTTCTTTTGAACATTTGAGCCATTCAGAATATACAGTTTTTATTCATAAATTTTCAAAAGTACAATAAAAAATTAGTAGTACCACATACTTCTTCTGCAAAATATACTTCTTATAACAAAAAACATCTGAAAATCTGAATTTCAGAATAAGTCAAGAAGAAAAATTCCATAAAACAACATCAGCTACTCGCCGAACACAGGATTTCCATCCGTGCTTTCCACCACGCCGAGCTTCTTCCATCAATGCCGCTTCCCAATCCGGCAGCACTCCACGGAACAGGAACGGCATACGGGAGGAGGCAGCGGAATAGGAACGGCACAATACAAAAAAAAGAGTCCCCCGAACATATCTTCAGGGGACTCTCCGTAAAAGAAGGCGCCACCTACTCTCCACATTGCATCGCAGTACCATCGGCGCAGCGGGCTTAACTTCTCTGTTCGGAATGGGAAGAGGTGGAACCCCGGCGCAAATACCCACCTGATAAGTTTTATCGGACCACCATCCCCGCTCACTCTGGGGAGGAACCGTAAGGGCGACTATCGCCACAAGCCAAAAACAAAGAAAGACGCCGCAAAGAATCCTCTCTCACTTCCGGACCACACGGGGAAACCCGAACCGGAATACAGCTCAAAGCATAAACCAACCAAGCGAAAGCTTCGGGCAATTAGTAGCGCTCGGCTTTGACGTCGCCGTCTTTACACCTGCGCCCTATCAACGTCATCGTCTATGACGACCCTCAAATAGGAGCTCTAAATCTTGCGGAAGGCTTCGCACTTAGATGCTTTCAGCGCTTATCCATACCAGACTCAGATACCCGGCGGTGCACCTGGCGGCACAACCGGCAAAACCGGAGGTCTGTCCACCACGGTCCTCTCGTACTAGTGGCGGCACCACGCAAAACTCCAACGCCCACGATAGATAGAACCGAACTGTCTCACGACGTTTCTGAACCCAGCTCGCGTGCCACTTTAATGGGCGAACAGCCCAACCCTTGGGACCTTCTCCAGCCCCAGGATGTGACGAGCGACATCGAGGTGCCAAACCACCCCGTCGATATGAGCTCTTGGGGGGATCAGCCTGTTATCCCGGAGTACCTTTTATCCTTTGAGCGATGCAGTTTCCATACACTTGCACCGGATCACTATGCCCCAGTTTCCTGCCTGCTCGGCATGTCTGCCTCCCAGTCAAGCGCCCTTATGCCATTGCACTCTGTAAGGCCGGTTACCAATCGGCCGAGGGCACCTTTGGAAGCCTCCGTTACGCTTTTGGAGGCGACCACCCCAGTCAAACTACCCGCCAAGCAGTGTCCGCACAAATCGCGCGTTAGACCTCAGACAGCCAAAGGGCCGTATTTCAAGGATGGCTCCACCGATGCTGGCGCACCCGCTTCGAAGCCTCCGGCCTATCCTACACATCGGATGACCGAGGTCAGTGCTAAGCTGTAGTAAAGGTTCACGGGGTCTTTTCGTCCCATCGCGGGTAATCGGCATCTTCACCGATACTACAATTTCACTGAGCTCATGGTTGAGACAGCGTCCAGATCATTACACCATTCGTGCAGGTCGGAACTTACCCGACAAGGAATTTCGCTACCTTAGGACCGTTATAGTTACGGCCGCCGTTTACCGGGGCTTCAATTCAAGCCTTCGGATCGCTCCTGAGCTCTCCTCTTAACCTTCCGGCACCGGGCAGGTGTCAGGCTGTATACGTCATCTCTCGAGTTTGCACAGCCCTGTGTTTTTGTTAAACAGTTGCCTGGACCTATTCTCTGCGCCTCCCTGAGCTAACAGGGAGGACCCCTTATCCCGAAGTTACGGGGTCAGTTTGCCTAGTTCCTTAACCATGAATCTCTCAACGCCTGAGTATGTTCTACCCGACCACGTGTGTCCGTTTGCGGTACGGGTTGCGTGAACATGAGCTTAGCGGATTTTCTCGGGAGTATGGTTACCTCTGCTGTCGGACCCTCCCGGGGGAGGCTCCGTACTGTCGGGGTTCGTCTCGGGATGCGGATTTGCCTGCACCCCTCACGGACTACGCCCTTCAACGCCCTATTCCGTCAGGGCGCGAGAGTGTCACTGCTCCGTCTCCACGTCGCTGAACACGCAAGTCACGGAATGTTAACCGTGTCTGCCATCGCCATCGCCGTTCGGCTGAGACTTAGGACCCGACTGACCCCGGGCTGATTGGCATCGCCCGGGAAACCTCGGTCTTGCGGCGGGGGGGAATCTCACCCCCCTTGTCGTTACTTATACCTACATTTGCTTTTCCATGCGCTCCAGGATAGGTCACCCGCACCATTCGGCGCACATGGAATGCTCCCCTACCGATACTTTTTATATACAATGCTATCCCGCGTCTTCGGTATCCGGCTTATACCCGATTATTATCCACGCCCGGACCCTCGACTAGTGAGCTGTTACGCACTCTTTGAATGAATGGCTGCTTCCAAGCCAACATCCTAGCTGTCACCGGGACCAGACTTCGTTAGACTAACTCAGCACGGAATTTCGGGACCTTAGACGGCGGTCAGGATTCTTCTCCTCTCGGGGACGGACCTTAGCACCCGCCCCCTTACTGCGCGACTCCAGTCCGTGAGCATTCGGAGTTCGTCAGGTCTCGATAGGCGGTGAAGCCCTCTCGACCTATCGGTCGCTCTACCTCTCACGGAGAACATCGCACGCGGCACCTAAATGCCTTTCGGGGAGTACGAGCTATCTCCAAGTTTGATTGGCCTTTCACTCCTACACTCACCTCATCGGGAAGCTTTTCAACGCTTATCCGTTCGGTCCTCCATCCCGTGTTACCGGGACTTCAACCTGGGCAAGTGTAGATCACTTGGTTTCGCGTCTACCCCATCTGACTAAACGCCCTCTTCAGGCTCGCTTTCACTGCGGCTACGGGGCTGAGCCCCTCAACCTCGCCAGACATGGTAACTCGTAGGTTCATTATGCAAAAGGCACGCCGTCACACGCAGGGCGTGCTCCGACCGCTTGTAGGCGGATGGTTTCAGGAACTGTTTCACTCCCCTCGCCGGGGTGCTTTTCACCTTTCCCTCACGGTACTCGTACACTATCGGTCTCACGGGAGTATTTAGCCTTGCCGGATGGTCCCGGCGGATTCACACAGGATTTCACGTGTCCCGCGCTACTCAGGATACCGCTACGCTCCCTCGGGCTTCGAGTACAGGCCTGTCACCTTGTACCGGGATTCTTTCCAGAATCTTCCTCTCGCCTCCGGGATGCGCCCCCGCGGTCCTACAACCCCCGCAGCGCGTCGCCACGCCGCGGGTTTGGGCTGCTCCCCGTTCGCTCGCCACTACTGGGGGAATCATTGAATTATTTTCTTTTCCTGCAGGTACTAAGATGTTTCAGTTCCCTGCGTTGGCCTCCCGGCAGCCGCCGGGATGGCATCCCTCCAGGATGCCGGGTTGTCCCATTCGGAAATCCCGGGATCAAAGGTCATTTGCACCTACCCCGGGCTTGTCGCAGCTTATCACGTCCTTCATCGCCTCCGTGAGCCTAGGCATCCGCCATCCGCCCTTATATACTTTCTGCTCGACTCGGCTCCAAAAAAGGAGCGAGTAGCTCATACTTTCAGCTGTATCTAGAAATCATTTGCGAACACACTCCACAAAGGAGAGTGCGCCTTCGTCTTTACTTTACAGTTTGCTTGTGTCAATATGTCAAAGATCTTATGCCCAGATGCGCTTCCGCGCAGGACGGGCAGGGTGGAGAATAACGGATTCGAACCGTTGACCCCCTGCTTGCAAAGCAGGTGCTCTAGCCAGCTGAGCTAATCCCCCGGGGGATTCCGAAGTAGTCCCAGGCAGACTTGAACTGCCGACCTCCACATTATCAGTGTGGCGCTCTAACCAACTGAGCTATAGGACTGAGTTGGAAAAAACCGTGCGGCCGTCAGCCGGGCTTTTCTCTATTCGGTATCAGGAATACAGAGGAGGCGCAGCACAAGAAGGGAAATGAACCCACCAATGAATACCAAACGCAACTTCCGAACAGGAAAACTTCCCCGGAAAAGGCACCCTCTCCAGAAAGGAGGTGTTCCAGCCGCACCTTCCGGTACGGCTACCTTGTTACGACTTAGCCCCAATCACCAGTTTTGCCCTAGGCCGCTCCTGGACGGTTACGGACTTCAGGCACCCCCGGCTTTCATGGCTTGACGGGCGGTGTGTACAAGGCCCGGGAACGTATTCACCGCGCCATGGCTGATGCGCGATTACTAGCGAATCCAGCTTCGTGGGGTCGGGTTGCAGACCCCAGTCCGAACTGGGACCGGCTTTGAGGATTGGATGGAGCTCGCGCGCCACCGACTTTCTGTACCGGCCATTGTAACACGTGTGTAGCCCCGGACGTAAGGGCCGTGCTGATTTGACGTCATCCCCACCTTCCTCGCACCTTGCGGCGGCAGTGTCCCCAGAGTGCCCGGCATAACCCGATGGCAACTGGGGAGAGGGGTTGCGCTCGTTATGGCACTTAAGCCGACACCTCACGGCACGAGCTGACGACAACCATGCAGCACCTTCACAGATGCCCCGAGGGGCGTCACCATCTCTGGATCCTTCATCTGCAATTCAAGCCCGGGTAAGGTTCCTCGCGTATCATCGAATTAAACCACATGTTCCTCCGCTTGTGCGGGCCCCCGTCAATTCCTTTGAGTTTCACCGTTGCCGGCGTACTCCCCAGGTGGGATGCTTAACGCTTTCGCTTGGCCGCCGGAGCAAAACACCGACAGCGGGCATCCATCGTTTACCGTGCGGACTACCAGGGTATCTAATCCTGTTCGATACCCGCACCTTCGAGCTTTAGCGTCAGTCGCACTCCCGTAAGCTGCCTTCGCGATCGGAGTTCCTCATGATATCTAAGCATTTCACCGCTACACCATGAATTCCGCCTACGTTGCGTGCACTCAAGCCAGCCAGTTCGCGCTGCAGTGCGGATGTTGAGCATCCGCATTTCACAACACGCTTGACAGGCCGCCTACACTCCCTTTAAACCCAATAAATCCGGATAACGCCCGGACCTTCCGTATTACCGCGGCTGCTGGCACGGAATTAGCCGGTCCTTATTCATGCGGTACCTGCAATAAGCCACGCGTGGCCCACTTTATCCCCGCATAAAAGCAGTTTACAACCCATAGGGCCGTCTTCCTGCACGCTACTTGGCTGGTTCAGGCTCCCGCCCATTGACCAATATTCCTCACTGCTGCCTCCCGTAGGAGTTAGGACCGTGTCTCAGTTCCTATGTGGGGGACCTTCCTCTCAGAACCCCTACTGATCGTTGCCTTGGTGGGCCGTTACCCCGCCAACGAGCTAATCAGACGCATCCCCATCCCGGTCCGATCAATCTTTAGTTCCCGTCAGATGCCCTCAGGGAACCCCATGCGGTATTAGTCCGTCTTTCGACGGGTTATCCCGCAGGCCGGGGCAGGTTGGATACGCGTTACTCACCCGTGCGCCGGTCGACGTCCGAAGGATGCAAGCACCCAACGCCGTTTCCCCTCGACTTGCATGTGTTAAGCCTGTAGCTAGCGTTCATCCTGAGCCAGGATCAAACTCTCCACTGTAAAAATATGTGTACCGGCGGAATCCTACCGAAGTGAAAACAACGGGAAGGATGCGCCGAGCTGTCTCTGTTCCAGAATGCCTATCCTATAATGAAAGTATCAAGTCCAAAAGTACCTGTTCGATATGTTCGGTGTGATGTGTAATGGGAAATGGGAAATGTGTGATGGGAAATATGAAATTTCGCAAGGACACAGAACCACAAGACCACAGGGCACACACACCGGAATTGATAAGGTTCGTTTCTTATACCCGTCCGCTAAAAAAGCGGACGCTTCTTGTACTACTACTCTGTATTATGTAAATCTATTCAAAGAACTCTTTCTTAATCGGCGCAAACTCTTTTCCGAGTTTCGCCCGGCTCATCGTTTAAAACAAAGTTATTGTGTTATCGGAAAAGCGAGTGCAAAGGTAAGGCATTTTTCGGTACACTCCAAACTTTTCCAAATATTTTTTTATAAAAAGTTTCATTTTTCCCCAAAACACGACATTCTGAAGCGGAAAACCGACTATTTGGAGGTTTTATCAAGTTCAGGACAAAGCAGAATGCAGAGAGGCAGACCCGACTGAACCAAGCTATAAATATAGAGAAAAACTGTTATGAACGTCTTGCTTCGTAAATTTTCTTTGTATAATAAGCGCAAATAATTAAGATAATCATCAAGAGGATGTAAATTATCATATTATATAATGGCAATATCTGGGAATCTGCGGCTACGACATACAAGAAAGCAAGCGTTATAAAAAACGTTACCCAAGCTATCAGATTCTTAATTAATGAACGGGTTGCAGAAATATTCACAATTCGGAACGGCATATTGATAATTGCATTCCTTTGACAATAGACCATCAACGCATAGACGAAAAGGGAAATCCCTGACAAAAGCAACACCAGCCAAGTATGGCTATATCTCTCCATTTCGCCGATAGAATTCCAATGCAAGGGAACGAAAGAGATTTTCGTTCCGAAATAGAACCACAACGCCACAACAACATTCGCCACCATAAACAATGCTGAACAGGTATTCAATATTTTTCTCATCATCTTTTCAATTTTCCTTCCACCTTAATTATATAACAGTATCGGATTTCCGATATCTTTAATTGCAGGGATAACCCATCCTCTGTTTATATATCAGGGCAGAATGCCTTGATTATTTAAAAAATACAAAGATACAAAAAATAATTTAGTGAATATCTCGGAAAAAATATAATCTTTTAATTTCAGGAGAAGATTCCCCGTTCATATATGTATTACCTTAACTTTTATAAACAATACAAATATGATATACGGTTACATTAGAGTGAGTAGCGACAAACAAACAGTAGAAAATCAACGCTTCGAAATCACAAACTTTTGTGAGAAAGAACGGCTGTCAATAGACGACTGGATCGAAGAAACCATCAGTGGAACTAAAAATTATAGCAAACGTCAGCTAGGTAAATTACTAAAAAAAGTGGGCAAAGATGATATTATCATTTGCAGCGAATTGTCCCGACTTGGGCGTAACTTATTTATGATAATGGAAATTCTCAATATATGTATGACCAAGGAGTGTCGTGTCTGGACAATCAAGGACAACTACCGTCTGGGCGATGACATTCAGAGCAAAGTCCTTGCCTTTGCTTTTGGCCTGTCTGCTGAAATTGAACGCAATCTGATCAGTCAACGCACGAAAGAGGCATTAGCACGAAAAAAGGCAGAAGGAATCGTGCTCGGTCGCCCCAAAGGGCGGAGGAGTTCACCCGAAAAATACAAATTATTCGGTAAGGAAGTGCTTATATCGGAATTGTTGAAAAGTGGAATCTCCAAACGGAAAATATCAAAAATTTGCAAAGTGGACAGGAATACCCTTGCACGATTTATTGAACTTAATAAATTGATGGTAAATTAATGAGCGATATTGTGCTACTGCTCGCCCAATGTTGGGTGGAGAAGTTTACCTTACAGGCGAGGAGGTTTGCAGCCTATTACGGTTGAGCACACGTACACTTCAGGAGAATCGGGACAATGGCACGATTGCATACTGCAAAATCGGGGGCAAGGTACTCTATAAGCAAAGCGACATTCAAGCCATGCTTGAAAGACACTATTACCCAACACCCAAGAAGCCATGCCGAGCATAGATGAAAAGAGAAGAGCCATTTTAGAGCAAGCCATCAAGGATATGGGAAATTATGGCGTTAAACTCCGCAAGCCCGAAGACCATCCTTTTTATGACCAACCCGATGATTATGAAGAAGAGAAGAAAAAGTTCGAGCCCATTCAAGTGGAGGAAACAGAAGAGAGTGAGAGCCACGAGGAGATTTCCCAAACATCATATCAAGAGACGGATTTGTCTTCAATGGACAAATCAGCCTCTGTGGAAGCAACTCATCAGCGAGTGGGAAAATCCAAGGTCAGAAAGCGTTTAGCCGACTTTCAGGGCAAATACCTCCAACCACTTCATATTAGCCATCGCAAAGCCGTATATGTTTCAGAAGAAACACAAAAGCGGCTGGGCTATGTCGTGCGGAAAATTGGCGAGCATGGAGCGAGTATTTCGGGCTATGTGGAGATTTGCGATTTCCGCACGGCAAAGGACATCGGTATCGATCGCCCCGAGAAAAACGAGATACTGCACAACATACCGCCAACGCCGGAGCAGGAGGAGTTCATCGGCAAGCTGATGGAGTTCGCCAAGACGGGTAATGCCACACTCTTGGGACGTGCGCCGCTCAGCGAGAGCGAGGAAAAGGCAAAGATGCTTATCGCCACAGACTATGCCCGGAAAAAAAATCAAGAAATATGTATTTTCCAGATAACCAATAGGATAAGGAAGAATAAAGGATAAAAGGGTTACGAGTTGGAAACGAGCGAGTTTCTTTCCCTTTCTTTATTCTGCAATACCTCAAAGACCACATTGTTCTATGTTGCAAAGATAATGATTCTTTTATGAAAAGCAGTAGGAATTGGAGAAAAAATACTTGTTGCACTGTGTTTTTTACTTTCTCACAACTTCGAAACAGATAAAAAGACAGCACAATACCACAAATATAGCACAGAATAAGCGATTTAGTGAAATTGAATTGTTATCTTTGCACTTGATAATTGTTAATCAAAGGCTTGGAAGATGAGACTGAACAGAATAAAACTCGTGCTTGTGGAAAAAGAAGTTTCCCAGACGCAATTGGCAAAGGACTTAGGTAAAAGTTTCAGCACAATCAATGCGTATTGTAGCAATCGCAAACAGCCCTCCTTGGACTTGCTGAATAAAATAGCAGAATATCTATCCGTGAATATCAAGGACTTAATTGTCGATAATAAGTAAGCAGGCATGGAAGAAAAAATATCAAAGTCAGCTTTCTGCGAAGACAGCAGAGTAAAATTTCCAACTCTTATGCACCTTATGGGCATGGGATTCAAGTATGTTTCTCTTAAAGGCCTGAAAA